>CP058999.1 GCA_013426015.1 Candidatus Fermentimicrarchaeum limneticum | reverse complement strand
AAGAGGGCAATATGGGATTTACGGGATTGTGCTGGCGGTGGTCGGGCTTATCCTGTGGTCTGCACTTAATCCGACGATTCAGGGGCAGACTACCTACGGGATGAGCTACCTGAACTCTTCGAGTATGGAGTATATACTGACCCCGTTCATGCCGTCCCTGATTCCGATGGTGATAGTCGGATATATCATAATAACGTCCGTGATAAGGAGATGAAGATGAGAGCGAAGATACTGCTTGCATTCCTTCTCCTGATTTCGGCAGCCTCGGCTGTGACATTCACGCTGAACGACACCAACTCGGGCAACCTTGCGGACACATTCGTCAATGGGAGTGCAACTACAACAAACTATGGGACACTGACTTCGATGCAGGTTGCGTATGTCACTACTGCAAGCAGAATATTCATGCTTTGGGATGTTCCCACAGGTTCTACCTTTACAACCGTGACCAACGCCCAACTCATCCTGAACGCAAGCACAGTCGGGGGGGCGGTTTCGCACCAGTGCTACAACACCTCAAACGCATGGACTGAGACTGGGCTTACTTGGGACACCCAGCCATCTGCAAACACTCTGCAATCCGCAACGACACTCGCTGGTGTTGGAGTGTATAACTGGACTGTGACCGATGCGGTTAATGCCTGCATGAAACAGGCGAACACGAATTGCAGCCTGATGGTGAAACTTACGACTGAAAGCGGGAGTCAAGCCAATTATTTCTACACGAAGGAGAATGCCCTCGTTACCGCAAGACCGCAGTTGAATATCACATACACGAACTCATATACCTTCCCTGAAACTGGATTGGTCGGATACTGGAAGTTTGATGAGGGGATAGGGAGTAATACGGTTGATAGTTCTGGGAGCGAGAACTCAGGGACAATTTCAGGTGCATCTTGGACGACAAGCAAATACAGGATGAACAGCACATTGAACTATGACGGGGTGAACCAACAGGTTTCAGGTTCGTTCTCACCAACAACAACTACCATGAACTTCACAGTTTCGGGGTGGATTTATCCAACATCCCAAACAGGCGTTATTTTTGGACTGTATAATGCTTCTACCAGTTGGGTAATTTATCTGAATACTGGCAGGGATTTGAGTGTATATAATGGGAGCGTAGATATATTTAGTAAGTGGTTCTATCCTCCACTCTATACATGGACACACATTGCTATCGTGTATGACGGTTCTTATATTTCGGGTTATGAGAACGGAGTTTTGATTGGTTCTACTGCATTTTCAACACTTAAAACTCCAACTACCCCGACTTTCTACTTAGGAACAACACCCACTTTTACAACAGATTATACTGGCACAATAGACGAGGTAAAAATCTACAACGTCTCGCAGTCCTCGGCATGGGTTCTTACAGAGTATTTGAAGAACGGCTGCTTATACAACATGAATGTGTCCTGCTTCAACGAGTCTAGCACTTCGCAGCAGATATACTATGACTTAATCCTGACGAACACCACCGCATCGCAGACATTCAGCAATGCTTATAACTGGACTTCAAACCAATACTGCAACGGAAGCACGCCGATGAACTCAGTTACTCTCACAGTAAGCAACGACAGCTTCTACTCCCCAAGATACCGCTATGTCGATACCGCAACCTCGCCGAACGTGACCGCATACCTCCTACCTTTGAGTGCCCTGTGGGAGATTGATGTCACGATACTGGTTAAGAACGAACTCGGCGGTGTCATACCCTCGGCTGAAGTCACTATGATGAAAAGCATCAACGGTGGCTATGTGGATGTCGCACAGGACACAAGCGACGGGGGCGGGCAGACTTACTTCAATTTGGACAAGCAGACCGCATACCAGTTGATTGCGAATGCGACCGGCTACGACCAGTATTCCGTGACCTTCCAGCCCTCGCAATCCGTATATACGATTACCCTGACCAGCAACCAGTCATACAACACCTCGCTTGTCAATGATTCGATGTGGGGCATCTCTTGGAACATGACGCCGAGGAACTACATGGTGACTGGCGTGCAGAACTTCAACTTCTCGATTTACGACTCTTACAACGACTTGGAGTTCTGGGGGATGAACATAACATACAACGGGACGCTGCAATACACTACCAACCAGACCGATTCTGGAGGCGGGTTCGTCAATTATACTATGAACACCTCGCAGGTGGAGGGGAACGGGATAAACGTCACGATATTCTTCAAGAGAACAAACTATCCTTACTTTGACCCGACCTACAAGTACTGGGGGTATTCGATTGTCGCTTCGAATTACTCATTGGTGAATGCAATGGCTAATGTGGGGAACAGCGCATTAAGCCCGCTGACGAAGGGGATAATCGCCATCGTCATGATTACCTGCGTGGTCGGGTATGTGGCGACTTCCGTGAGCTTCTCTGGCGGGGTCGTGCTTGGATTATTGATGCTCTGGGGGTTCTCCAGCTTCGGGTTCATGCCTCCCTTGAGCTTGATGATGATAACAATCGTGGGTCTTGCACTGATATACAACAGGCATTTCGCACTGACGCCTGCTGGGTGAGAATATGGGAATGGGAACAAACATAATCGTGTTCGCAATCCTTTTCGGGTTCGCTCTTACGCAGTACTGCTCATACCCGATGTCTGATGGTGCGACCTGCCCGTACCAGTTCAATTATGAGGACTTGACTACTGGGTTGTCTGGAAAGTTGCAGGATGTTCTTGCGACCCTTGCCACCCCTGCTGGTGCGCTTGGGGCTGCTGCCATACTGCTCGGGACGACTGTCTTCCCGAACCCCTACCTGATATTCTTCGGATTTGCGATTGGACTTCTTAATATAATGAATACTCTTGGGTCCATACTTGGACCGCAGAGCGGGATCCCCGACCCGATAACTGGGCTGACAAGTGGGATACTGATGGTGTGCTTCGGGCTTGCCGTGTGGTCGTGGTATGCAGGGAGGGATGTACCGTGAGAAAACTGCTGGCTGTATTGTTCCTTCTCCTGCTCCCGTTAGCTGTGACCGCATCTGGAAATAATTCCTATGGGTTGAATGCCTCCTCTCTGGAGGGAAAGATAGGAGGGGAACTCGGAAGCATATTCGGTGAGGGTGCTTACTGCCTTTACGGGGAGGGGGAGAGCTGTGCTGGCGGGATGAGGCTTGAGATGGGGCCAGTGCTGATGGCTGTGTTCATACTTGCATTCTTCTTCATCTGGACTTCGGTAAGCGGGATTGCGTGGGATGGGGTGTTCTTCCTTCTGTTCACGACCCTGATACTGTTGTCCGACCCGATGAGCGGGTTCATAGGCTCTTCTGGATGGGCGCTGGCTTCATTCCTGTTCGCGATAATAGCGATGGCATTGTTCTTCAGGACAATATTGAGGCGGGGATGATGAGGCTACCATACCTGTTGGGAAAGATAAAGGAGAAGGTCTTTGGGGATGATGACGAGCTTGACATAAAGGAGTTCAAAGAAAGGACTGCAAAGTTGCGCATCGGCGGGAAGGATTGGCTGCCTCTTATGAAGGATTTTGAGGGAATCGGAGTTTTGAGATTCAAGGGTCAGAGGATAAAACTGGAGAAATGAGGGGTGTCTTGGTGAAGGTTGATTTGGATGTCATCGGATTAATCCTGTTCTTTTTGCTATTCCTAATCAGTTCTGCGAAGGCGGAGGGCATTCCAATCCAAGCATCCCCAACCATCGACATCATCTCGCAGACCTACATAGACAGTTACCTGACTTGGAGTTTTAAGCCAATAGACAACAAGACATGGAGGGCGGGCTTCACAGTAGACCCTGCATTATGGAGCAATGCGAAGGACTGCCTCGCCCAGCCTGCAGCCTCAAAGGCGGCCTGCTTTACCAACCTGTGCAATGCTGCAGCATCCCTCAGCCCCAACGAGAGCGTCAGGCTCGGGCTTAACTGCTCCAATTCCACAGACATAACCAAGCTGACGGCTGACTTCGGGAACATGGGCAGCTATCCCCTTACAGCAGTCACGAAGGACATCCAGTTCTCCAAATTCATAATAGACCTCACCAACGGCAACGGCTCGTTCACAATCTCATTCCCAAACGGCTTTAAAGTCGGGGAGAGCGCAAAATTCGGGTTCGGCTCGACGATTATCAACACCTCGACGACTGCGTATGCTATTGCCATGTACGGATCGCAAACCCACACATTCTACGCATCTGGGCTATTCTGGAACTGGTATGTCAACGGGACGAACATAAGCTACAGCTGCAGTGTAGATGGGATTAGTTTTGTCAACCGGACTGCTGTAAGACCATGCAATACTGCGGATTGTTTTGGTGGAAATTTTGCGGTCTGGTATAACGGGACGTATGTGAGCTATGCATACAGCGATAGGAGTACGCAGAATACCCCTATGTTTTACAGGAGGGGAATTCCGAACTCCGACTGCTCGATAACGTGGAGTGCTGCGGAGCAGACCGCCATTTCTGCGACTGCGACCAGAACTTACAGGTATCCAAGCTTGGCTATTGACGACCAGGGTTACCCCTGGATAGCTTACGTAAACAACACAGCGGACACTACCGTTTATCCATTCATCACGAAATCATCAACGAATGATGGGACTTGGACAACCGCAAGCGGGTTCGCATACCAGTTAAACTACACTTCCAGTCTTTCTTATATCGCTTCGGCAGTTCCCCTGACAGCAGGAAAGATTCTCGCTGCATATTGCACAGGTTCGGGAAGGTTGTACATTAGAAGCTGGACTGGGGCTGCTTGGAACAGCGTCGTGAACTCGTCAAGCACCTGCGCGTCAGCGAATATGCATGATGTTGTCGCAGAGGGGGATAACGCACATTTCGTATTCCTAAGCAGTTCAGCCATAAAATACCTCAACTACACCTACACCACGAACCTAAGGAGTTCCGAGACAACCTTGGTTACCGGAGGCTTGACCACCACCACCCACCCCTACCTGACATACAACGGGACAGGGACTTTGTATATGTTTTACAGCAAGGTCACGAGTCAGGTGGGGACTATCAACTACACGACCAAGAATCAGGCGAATGTGTGGAGCGGCAGGACTTTCTGGTTCACGCTCAACAACCTCACGAACACCGCAGACTATATGTCCCCGTACTACCAGAGCCACGACAATTACATCGGGCTGATGGCAATGCAGAACTACACGCCCTCCCTCTACAACATAACATTCAACTTCCTGAACTTCACGGCAGCAGCAGGGGGAACTTGTGGATTGACTTCAGGAACTAATCCAATAACCTTCGGTAACATGAATGCGGGAGACACTTCACCGCAGGATACGAATAAGACTGTTATAACGAATACCGGTGACACCGCAACGCAGGTATTGCTTAATGCTTCTGCATGGACTTCTGGAGGCAATTCATTCCTTGCGAACTACACGCACTGGTATAATGCAACTGGCAGCAACTACTTCGCCAAAAAATGGCTGAACGTCACGCAGCAGGTTCTGAACAATTCACTATCCGCAAGCGGGAGCTTTACTGCGTTCTTCGACCTATGGATTCCTGCTGGTCAAGCTGCTGGAGGCTATACGCAGACGGTGTGGTACACGAGCAGTTGTTGAGGTGTATGAAATGGAAAAGGAAAGAAAAGTGAAATGCGCCGTATGCGGAAAGGTGAAACCGCCCTGCATATTCATCAGCACGAACGGGAAGGTGTTTGAGTTCTGCTCTGTGGGATGCAGGGAGAAATATGGTGATGCGATATGAGAAAGGAATTTGCCGTGCTGCTGTGCATGGTCGGGATGGTTTCGGCGGTCCAGATGATGGCAACCCCGAATGCAACCATCTACCTTAACCCTACTGCTGGGGCGACAACGCAATACAACATTACCATATTCGGAAATGACGAGAATAAAATTGTGAATGTGAGTATAATGCTTGATGGGGATGCAAGGGAGTATGCGACTGTCCAAGAGACGCTTGTCATGGAGGCGAATCCGAGCGGGAAGTGCTGTGGGTGGTATCCGATAATGCTTGTTGTGAGCATACCCGAGAACTTCACTGATGAGATTGATGGGAAGTTGTTTGCGGTTGTGAAGCAATGCGAGGGTACTACTGGCTCGTGTGCGGATATGGCACTTATGAAACACCTCGTTTTACGACCTGAAGAGGCTATGAAGGCTACCCCCGAGGCTGAAATACCACCAGAAAATAAGACGATTTCCGACGTAAAACCGATTTCAAGCGAGAATGCGAGTGTTGATTCTTTTGATAACCGTATCTGGGTGGCGGTGCTTATCGTACTCATACTCACGGTTGCATATAGCATCATAAAAACTGAGCTTGGCTCGGAGGTGAAAAAGGATGAGAAAAGGTGAGATAAAGGCATGGGTGCTGGCAGCTTTCGCCGTGCTTGCCTTGTCTGCGGGGCTTCTCTTCGCAGGAGGAGGCGACACATCGACAACGAACACCGTGACTGTGCTGACGAGTTGCGGTCTTACATCCTCGGTGAACCCGATTGCATTTGGGAACATGAATGCGGGAGACACATCAGCACAGGATACGAATTATACAACGATAACGAACACCGGAAATGCAGCAACACAGGTCCTTATCAATGGAAGCGGATGGACTGGGGCAGGAACGATGACAAGCAACTACACGCACTGGTTCAATGCGACAGGGACTACCTATTACAGCAAGAAGTGGCTGAACGTAACGCAGCAGGTGGCGAACAATTCAGTAACAGCAGCACAGAGTTTCACAGTGTTCGCTGACTTGATGATACCTGCTGGGCAGACTGCGGGAGCATACACCCAGACGGTATGGTACACATCAAGCTGTTAGAGTGAGAGCATGGACTGGCATGGAATAGCTATGGCTTTGCTATTTTTGATAGCGATAGCCCGTTCTGTTTCTACTACGAACTATGTGATTGTTGGAGGGAACTATTACTACTTCTCCAACACGGTATATGTCAGCCCGAGCGGGGAGGTGAAGTTCACCAGCACCGAAGTTCCCGTAGTGCTGCTTCTCGGGAACGGTAGGATTCCTTCCAGCAACCCAGCCATCTACGGCAGCATCCAGATGTACGGGCTGGGATTCCTGCTTGTCGGGCTGGTGTACTGGCTTCCGAGAAGAGAAGAAGGTCAGGAGGATGTGCTGATGGATGAGTTCGAGGAGGAGCTGGAGTTCGGGTAGAATGCTGGTATCGGCTGGCAGGTTAGGACATACTTCCCCTGATGCTGGGAATTCGTTGTGCAGGTCCCGTTCATTATCTGCTCCCCGAAAAGGCAGAGTTGGTAATCCCGATAGCCCTTCTCGGCTTCGTTGTATAGGATTACTGCGATGCTAAGTAGGATTACGAAGATCAAGAACTCCTTGAGCGAGTTCCAGCTCAGGAGTCTTTTGAAGCGCTTGAGTATCAGTTCTGCTATCCGGTCGTCGATTTTCTGTTCTGGCATCTATTTCATCCCCTATCAATAATGTCCCGGGGCGTCTGCACCACCAGCCTCTTGCCCGCCATTATCGCCATCAAGTCGGCGACTTTCCTCTCGTAGTTTGTATCTTCCAGCATCATCCCCGCTTTTTCTAAGTACTTCTCATCAATCGGACTTTCGAGAAGTGCCTTCTCCCTCTCCCTCCGCCAGTACCTGTCGTTCTTCACATGATGGATACCTTTTGTGCATTCTTTCTCCATTATGCTCCACCTCCCAGCTTTTTAAGTTCCTCTTCTGCCTCCCGCCTCTTCAATTCTGCCTCCGCCTTCTTCTGCAAGCGCTCGGCTTCATGCTCCTCCCAGTAATCCGAACACATCTTGTAATACTTGGCTAACTTCTTCGTGTTAGCTATCTTCTCATCACTAAAGCCATGAATTTTCTGCAAGTATAAAAATAACCCCACCCGCCTTATTCCGGCCCTCTCCGCCCGCTTGACTTCCTCTGCGAACCTTTTTGGGTTCAGATAAATCTGCACGCAGGCCCCTTTATACCCTTTTTTCATACTACCACCTTTTCCCTAAAATACTATCGTTTTTATCCGTTTGAAATGGAACTGCCGCACAAGCCCCGTTAAAGTTCATTTTTTGACTTCCTCAGCCATTCCAGAATGTCTTGGATGAAGAAGAGGACTCTGTTTATTCTTCCCATCCCCCGTCCATCAGGGAAGTATTCTGTGAATCCCAACCCTGTTATGTCGGGATAGGGTTTTTTCTTCATTTCACTACCTCCAGCTCCCACTCGATTTCATCTGCGTCACCGACATAGAACCTCCCGAGCTTGCCGTAGTATGACGGGCTGAGGTTCACAAGCCAGTCCAACGGCTTCATCAGTTTCCTGAACAGTCGGCCCTTCCAACTCATCAATTCGGGGAAGCCTGCAAAGATGTAGTTCAGGTGCGTGCTCACCAGCCTGAACCTCTTGCTGTTCGGGGAGGTGAAATGCGTTATCGAGTTGTGTGCGAAGAACTTCCTGTGGGTCGGGTTGCTGTGCGACCACTCGCTGACCCCGTATGGAACTACGATGAAAACCCTGCCCTTCGGCTTTGTAATCCTCCAGATCTCATCCATCACCTTCACGGTGTCCTCCAGATGCTCCAAGCAGTGGTGGGAATACACCGCATCGAACTCGTCTGGTTGGAAGTAAACCATGCAGTTGTCCCTGTCCTTCCCGCTCCAAGGGAATGCGTTCAAGTCGGCTATTATGTCGGCCTTGCTGTCCGGGTCTATGTCCACACCGACTATCTCGCCTTTGTAGGGGCAGCCCCCGCCCTTGTATTTGCCGCAGCCCAATTCAAGAACCTTCATCCAACTTCCCCTCCTCCTCCAGCTTCTTCAGGAGTTTCCGAATCTTCCTTTGCTGGTATGCTGATGCGATTATCGTGAAATACATCTACTTCACCCCTTTAGAAGAACCCCTTTGGTTCTCTCTACTCTCCTGCTTCACCCCTGTTTTACCTAAAATATCTGACAGGCTTTCTACCTCTTCACATTCAAGGAATCTATCTTCACTTAATGGACTCATCGCATATAGTTTCCTTACAATTCGCCTGACTCGTTCTATTGCTTCGTCTTTGTCTTTTGCATCATATGCTTCAAATTCTACTACCCAACTCACTCTATATGTTTTCTTCTTTTGTTTCATCTACTTCACCTCTGGATATTCTGAAGTTGTTACATACCACATCTAAAACATTTCTATAAGTAAACCGACTGTAAGACCACAACCAAATCCAAAAATGATGAAATGATACCAGGTCATATACCACATCTACTTCACCCCAAGAGGGGGCTTCCCCCTTCTAACCCTGCTTTCTGCAACCCCGAATTTCTTGTCAAACTGCTCCAATATAAAATGTAAAGTCCGTGGTGTTGCGTAGTAATACAACGCAATTTTCAGCCATTCCCTGACTTCCTGCATGGCGAGGTGTCTTTCTGATTTTCTGACTTCTGACTCTTTGCCGTCATATTTATTAACATAGTAATCTCTTTGTTTTACGATTTTCTCTATACCATTAATCCATATTTTCTTCTCATCCTCACGGGTTTTGGAGATTGCTTGTGCCTCTGTTTGCATCCTCATATCTATAAGCACATCCCGCAAGGTATTCCATTCTCTTGAGTATGGCTTTATGCTTTTTATTACACTCATCGCATCTCTGACTTCAGTTAATACTTCATGCGATGGGGTAGAGGGGATGATTTCCCCCTTCTGCTTTATCTTTTCGTTTGGTTTCAATCTACTAACCCTTTCTTCCCAACAACTCTTAGACGCATTACAATTACCACAGGCTTCATACGAATGTCTTTCATCACTCCCAAAACAATCAGGGAGAATAAAGTCCTCTGGATTCAGCCTAAGTTTTATACAATTCTGCGTTATCTTTTCCTTCTGTGTTATCTCAGTCAAGTCATTCACCTCATTTCTCCATAAATTTTTGTTAAGTAATCCAACATTTCTTTGACATCTTTCTTGTAAAGGCATAGCATGTTTCCATTCAGGAATTTAAGAAGTAAGTCCCCACTACGTTTACTATATCGTAGTCCAAAACGATACTCCGTATTTTTTCCGATTATCAAATCAAACTTTTCAGTTTTCATCTAATCACCTCATTAATTCCTCGTATCTTTACTTTGGTGAAATTATACTGGACTCTCCAGTATCTTGCGATTTCCTCGGCTTTTTTCCTGCTTGTTGTAAAGGATTTCATTAAATCATTTTTTGCATCTCTGCCAGTTATCCTATATCGTGCAAAGGTTTTCATTTCTCCTCACCTCCTCCTTTTCATCTCCTCGACCACGAACCTGATGCCTTCGCTCATCTTCAGCACCTCGCCTGTCAGCAATGCGTTCGCCTTCGCCAGCTCCGCAAAGCTCTGCTTGCCCTCCCCAATCCAGAAATGAATGTCGGTCTTGTTGTCGTGCAGGAACTCCATCTCGGTTACTATGTCCTTCGGCTTGATGTCCTTTCTGGCTTCCGCCTGCTTGTACTCAAGGTTGAACTCGCCCTTCGGTGCGGGGTATTCCTTATGGGTGTTGTCAAGAACCAGCCCCACTCTTTCACGGAACAGCTTCGGGTCTGCCTTCACATGAGGTCTTAATGCCCTGTCCATGCCCAAATCCTTCACAATATGCTCGGAATGCGACCTTTTCACCATCTTCCAGTTGATTAATCCGAACTTCCTGGCTATCTGCTTCATGCACGCAGAAGCACGATTAAAGGCATCATCGGCTTCTGCTGGCGTTCTTTGACCTTCTGGATGGAAAATGGTAATCATGAGTGTCCCCCCTGGGAAAGTCTGCACCTTTTCCCTAGCTGTCCAGTCGAAAATAGCCTGTTTGTGCGAACCAGTCCTGCCATGCGGGGAGACATGGGCATCCTTCGGTATCGGCTGCGCCCCCTGGTAATGGAACGTATACTGGTATTTATGACCCTGATGCAGCTTCCTTGCTGGTTCGAGAGTCTCCTGCATCTGCACCGACTGCACCGATTGGACCGAACTGGATGCTGGTGTTGGGGTGTGTTTATAAGTATCCATAGTATCGACGTGAACAGATGGGGGTGTTTCTATGGGGGTAACTATGGGGTCGGTTATGGGGGTATTGAATAGTGGAAGTATGGTTTGCCCCTGCTTTTCGGCTTGGTGCGTGCGGGTTGGGGTTCTCATGTTCTCACAGGAGCAATGCTCCTAATCTTCACGTCGTAGCGAAAAGTCCGTGCCACCCGCAAAACTCGTCTAAATTCGATAGTTATGGAATTGTTCATACTCCCGCCCCCACCATCACACGCTCGACCCTTCCCGCTTCTGCACGCCTTTTGCTTGTTGTTTCGGGTGTCATATTCTAACCCAGTCTTTTCTACCTTCTTTCTTCATAATCTTCCATTTCTCATCGAGTTTTCGTGCTTCGGTAATCATTTCTGTTCTCTTTGGTTCTTGTTGCCAATACTTCATTGCTATATTCTCAAAGAGAGTATCATGATTTTGAGGTGGTGTATCTCGCAATATATCTTCCATAGCCATTCTGAACAATTCTGAACTTCCATTCCCTTCCCACCTATACCATTCATTCTCTCGGAATACTCTTACTACGAATAATTTTTGCAGAAGTGTCCAGAGTTCTTCTCCTTCTGTTTTAACAAATATCTTTCTATCGTTTTCGTTGTGTTTTCCCTGTTCAAACCTTATTTTCATTTCTTCACCTCATCCCCATAAACTTCCCAACCTTCTCGCTTCTTCCTTGCGAAGTAATCAAGCTTCCGACCTCTGCATACTTTCTCGACTAATTTATAGAACTCATCTGGTTTCTCCGAATGTTTCCTGCGTGGTGCATTAAGAACTGAAGAAGTGCTATTGCTGAATATCTTTGGGTTTCCTTGAACTGCCAAGAAACAGTATTCATGCTGGTTTCGTAGCCAATGCCCTAATCCTATTTTATCCTTCACCCAGATAAGAGTGCTTTTCCTTTCTAAGTCCCAAACATCGAGAATATCCAATGCATCTTTTAAATGTAAATCAATAGTCCATAACCAAATGATACAATTCTTAGCCATAGGCAGTTTAATTTTCTTTATGTCTTCTATTTCCATTGTTGGGTAATCGCCTTTTCCCCTGAATCCATCAGGGTCGTATGCACCTGTTCCTTTCCAGGGTGGGTCGATAACTATTACATCAAAGACTCCTTGAATTGCCTTCTCTGGTTCAAGTTGCTTTATTTCCTCCTCCTGCTTTGCTTGTTTGACTTCCCTTAAAACCTGTGTTATCTTCTTTCCTTGCTTTGTTGGTTCTTCTTCGCATATCTTCGCATATTGGATATAACGAACTGCTGTTCTTCTATTTACATTTAAGTCTTTTCCAACTTCAGCATAGACGTCAAATGGGACACTTTGTCCCGTTTGCTCTCTCCTATCTCCTCCACTTCCTTTGAACTTTATTTTATACAGTTCTCCTGCTAAAAATGCCTTTTGTTCTTGTGTTAAATGCCTTCGCAAGTAGTTATCTTTTATTACATATTCTTTAATTTTGTCGTCGGTTTCCAACCCTTCAACAATCTTGCAGGGGACTTCTTTTAAGTTTAATTCCTTTGCTATCTTTAGGCGTTGGTTTCCGCATATTACTGTGTTATCAGGGAGGATATGCAAATCAACCTTTATCCCTCTCGCTTGTATGTCTTTCTTTAGTGCCTCGTAATCTGAACCTTTCAACACTTCAAAATACTGCACATTAAATTCATAAGGTTTTAACTTCTCGGTTTCGATCTCCATTTTATCCCCCCTATTTCTTCTGGAAATTCACCCACTTGTTGCATTGCGGGCAGTAATACCTTCCTACCTGCGGGTGTTCGGGAAAGGCGGGCATCGTGTATCCGCAGGATGTGCACATATACACCTTCGGTTCTGCTGCCTTCGGTTTCTCGCTGAACCGCACTTCCTCCTCCATATTCAGGTCTTTCACCAGCTTTTGCAGTTCGTCTAATGTCGTTGCGAGCTTGTCGTTATGCGAGCTTAATTCCAACCACACGCTATTCGTCTTTCCATTCGTCTTCTTCACCCGTATCATAAATCCCGACCTGTAATTGTCGGACATCGTTATTGCATTTTCCATCTACTCCACCTCCAAACTCTTTTCAAGGCGCAGGGTTATCTCGCTTGAACGAGTCCTACGAGCTTCCTCCGCCTTGCTATCTATCTTCTTTAGTATCTGCTTCGGTATGCTTATGCTTATATTTTCAAATTCTTCATCCACATTATCACCTATTACCTATTAATAACCGCTAATATTTATACTTTTCGGTAGGGATGGGACACAACGGGAGGATGAAAACATGGAAGAACGAACTCCCATCCCTATTTCCGAATAAGCAGGGTTAGAAGGGGTGCATCCCCTCTTCTGCTCTGCCCTCTCCTGCATTTCGGCATCCTCCATAAACTGGTTTAGCTTCGAGTTTCCGTTGCCGTCATGATTGCGTTTCATATCAATCAATATCCGCCCTGTCCGTGTAGCAGTTCGGGGGCAGGCATACCGGCGACCCCTTCGGGACGCCGTCCCGGTATATCCTGAAGCTCACCCCGCAGCGGAGGCAGGCGTACCTGCCGTTCTCCGGCTGCATCACTTCGGTCTTGCATATCGGGCAGTATGGCATATCTATCTCTCCCACCTGCCGTTCTGCACCTTCAGGAAGCGGGGGCATTTTGACCAGCTTCCGTGCTCCTTGCAGTCCATGCACTTGCACCCGACGACCTCGACCTTCCCGAGAATGTCGTCAACATACCCTTCGTATTCGCACATCTCATATCACCTTTGGGGGGCAGACGAATCCCAACTCCAACGAGAAGCTCGTCGGGATTGAGGTGACAGCTATGACCTAACTGCCGGCTGCCCTTTCCCCTCATGGGTTTGCGTCTGTCAAGCGACCAGCAATAGCCAGCCGCAACACGAGGCAGGGGTGGTGATTGGATTCATAGATGAACTCTGGTCTAACGCCCCAGCCCCGATTCCGCCCCGTGATGGATTCACTTCATTACCCACACATGACTTCCGACCCGCTCGATTACCGTCCCTGCGAAGAAATGCGGGTACTTCTCCGCCAGCTTCTCAATCTCCTCCATCCCCTTCTTTTCTGATATATCAATCCTCATCTAAACCACCTCACGATTTTTTCACCTTCATAGCCTTGTTGTAATTCTTTTCAAGCCTCTGGTACACGTTCTCCGATACCTTCCCGATTGCATATAGGAACGCATAGCCGACTACACCGAGAGGGTAATACCACAGCGGGATGTTACTCTCAGCGTTCACTGCAAGGAACTCCCAGATGCCGAAGGAAACAACCCCGAAGCATCCGACAGTCGCCCCTCCGTAGAGCGCATACTTTAAAGTCCCAGTAAATCCGTTGATGAAGTCCATCACCTTCCTGAACCACCAGAACGAGATTGCGGTCAGGACAATTCCGAGAACTATGCTTGCTGCAATCACTATTGCGATTATGGGCAGCCAGCTTGTCAGACTCCCCATTGAATTGGTTGCATACGCAAACCCCGTTATATTATAAGCTACTTCCAGTATCATTCTCTCACCCAGTTATCCATCCTCATCCCTGCTGGGAGGCTCTCTCGGCTCCCTTGCTTCCTCATCCATACCGCGTTCCTTGCCTTCGTCAAATACTTCCAGCTCGAACTTCTCAAGCAGCCTTCTGAATTCGGACATCGTTTCGCTGTCGAGCTTTCCTATCAACAGATTCTCAATCTCGGTTTCAATGTCTTTTGAGGTTGTCATTTTTTCACCCTCCTTCTTGGCTAATGATGCTACCTGCCAAGCTTTCATATTCACCAACTCTTTATCTTACCATCACGAATTTTCTTGAGGACATCGTTGTATGACTCACGTTCATGAACCTTTAATTTCGCAAGCCATTCTAAAACGTCTCTATCTATCTTCATGGTTGTTTCTTCGTCGTCATTCCCCGCCATGCTTCATCACCGTATAGGTTGTTATACTAAGGTATATATAAAGGCATATGGTAGAAAAAGCAAGTTGCTTTCTCCGAAATAGGAACGTGCTTTCTTTAGTATAGTTGCTTTCCATATCGGGAGGGGGGGTAACTTTCCAAGTAGGTTTTTATACATTATCCACCCAAAAGGATAGGGGTTTAGGGGGTTAATAAGTGTTTCTCTATATAAGGCTTTGCTAAAGAACTCGACGAATCAACCGACTTTTTGAGCAGATAAGGGAGTTTTTGAGCAGGACGGACTTTCTTAGCAAAGCCTCTATATAAGCGTTCAAGAAATGACGAATAGGTTTAATAGATTTATAGACATCATCCCATTAATGGCTAAATCGGAGGGCTGGAAGCGAGGGAATACCCCATTCTTTGCCCGCATTATCGCCCGCCAGCAGTTTTTGACCAGCGAAGCCATTGGACTTCAATACTGCATATATAGTACTCTTGTTATATGCACCTGCTCCTGATTTGCATTCCGTTTCCGATTCCATTTCCTCCACCTTTCTAGTCCGAGCAACTGGTCGGGTGCATTCTTTCTGGCTGGATTGGGCCGAACCCCCAGATTCCGCCCCGACTTTTCTAAAAAAACAATTCAATTATGTTATATCCCCTATACGGTGAAATTTTCCGCCTGCGCGATTATCCTTGCTTCTTTTTTCTCTATATATGCTTCCTCTATTTCCCATATTTCACTTTACGCCTATTGATAAGGGAAACTATGCCTTTTTCGATTGCTTCCTTTAATATGTTACGCGCTTGCCTAGTTGTTATCTTCTTTTTCTTTGCGATTTCTAAGATAACTCTCTTCCTTGAAACTATCATTCCTCCATACGGTTTCATCACTTCTATTACTATATCTTCCGCCTCCCTTTCCTTCTCCTTGATTTTTAGGTATGCGTTCTTCTTCTGCTTGTAAGCAATCCAGAGGGGATCGTTCTCTGGGAATGCTTGGAATATATCCACATCAACGGGTTTCGGGAATTTGATATTCCCTTCGACAGTCTTGCGGATGCGCTTTGCCTGTTTCTTGGTGTAAAACTCGCAGATTCCCCGTGTCAGCACTCCGTTCTTGTAGCGTGTCTTGACTTTCGTTAGGGTTCTTAACCTGTGGTTTTTGAGGTATTTTTCAAGCAACCCGATATCAGATATGTTGATGCAGATGAAATAATTTTTTTCGCCAATCTTCATAAATTGCTGCAACACTTTCACTCTTGGTCTTGAGAGAGCCAACCTTGAGAGAAAGGCATCCCCCCCCTCATCGCATAGGACTGCGCTTCCTCTCGGTGCAGTGTCTAGTCTCTTTATAAATTCATCCAACCCGAGAGTTACATCATCTATAGAGAAATTGGGATTTGCCAATTTGCATTTGATGAATGAAAGGGTTGTCTTTCCAGCCCGTTCATCACCGCAATTTATGTCTATCCAGTCGGTATTGTTCTGCATTAAGAAATTGCTTGCCCCTTCGTAGACATTTTTTATGAGTTGCATTTAATCACTGCTAAATGCATCCCTCATGATTTTTTCTTTTGATTCAAGCTTCTCGACTTCAAAGCGGAATATCCCCAACTTCTCCAGCATCCTCCTTTCTAGGAGAAAATAGTATTTCGCATCCTTGAACGACATCTTTCCCAAGTCCTTCTTCCCGTCGTAGTATCCCTGCAAGTCCGTCAGCTTCTTGCATTCGGTGTCTTTGACGTAATCAATCTTGTCCACCAGATAGATATAAAGTTTCATCACGTTGGAAACGAACCTCGGACCGTAATACTGGAACTGAATTTCCCTCCTCCCAACTGGCAGGTCCTTCCGGTTTATGTCTGCGAGGTTGTCGTTTGCATTCTTGAAGACCTCGTAAATATCCATCTTGATTTTATCGTAAAGCCCGTAGGTTTCCATCTCCTCTGCAAGTTCATCCCCTATCTTCTGGGATTCTGTCTTTTCAGGTTTCATCTTCCCACCGTCGTATTGAACCCCGCAACCACCGTTTCCTTCAGCTCGGCAATCTGACCGCTGAGGCTACCCTGCGCCTGCATATTGTTGTATCCGATGAGTGCATTGATTATCCCGACGATGACCGCAACCCCTATGAATATCAGTATCATCTGCGTCTTCTTGTCCTGCAATATTGTCATACCCCAGCTGATTGCACGCAGCACTATGTCGTTGTATGCCTTCGGATCCACAAGGGGTTTCATAGTCTGGACGGTCAAGTCGTATTCCTTCCCGCATTCGCACTTGAATGGGATTGTCTCGTCCCTTGACTGCGCGTTCATGTCTATCAGCTCTGTGCTATCCTCGTTTGCGTATGCGTGGGGCCTCCCGCCCTTGTTAAGCACCCTGTCGGGGTTGTTGATGAATTTGTTCCCCCTGACGGTCAGGTCTGGAGTGTTGTAGTCCAGGACAAAGGTGGAGACTCCCTTCCCTTTCTGCACGATGTCGAAAGTCCCCATGTTCTTCTTGTTCCCTGACAGAAGCCTGAGAAATCTCGCTTGCTCGGTCTTGCTTGCCGCAAGTACTCCCAGAACCAAACCGATTAAGATTGAGTATGCGTCCATAATCATGTTATCAATCCTCCTCTTTCCTGCCTAAAGGAATGTTGCCTTTCGATTCTCCCCTTGTTTCCTTCTTTATCGTCTGCCTGTATGTGTATGTGGTAATCGCATCCTGTGTCTTCCCGCCGATTCCCCTCCTTATGTTTGCATCGCCCTGCATCAAGGCGTTTATAGCCCGTGCGCTTTCCTCAAGCAGTTTTCCCTGTGAGGTACATAAGCAGAAAAGCAGATGCCCCTCCCTCTGGAAGTTGGCTCCGCTCTCGTCGAAGTTCGACAATGTTTGGTTCCTTGTTATCGGATCTTCATAAACCTCAGTATCATTTACTTGCGGGTTGGCTATCACGTTAATCTGCTCGTAGATGTTCTCCGCTCTCGGCGGTCTCTCCGGTGGCTTTTCGTCAGTGCGTTTCGGCATCGGGCTTCACCTCCTTGTCATAGACTTCCTGCATGAGAAACATATCGGGGAACTGCTTCCTCGTTAAGGGGTCGTATTTGACCGCATGGTAGATGACCTGCGGGGAAACCGCATCCGAACTGAACCAGATACTTATCAGATGGTATTCCCCGTCCTTCCTGTATTCCACCTTCTTGATGGGCCACTTCCATTCAGTCGGGGATTTCCGATAACTGTCAACATACTCCACGATGCTGATGTTCCTCGGGTTCTTGGTCTTTATCGTCAGGCACACATCCTTAATCAGCACGTTGGCCTTCTCCCTGAGCTTCTGCTCCATGTTCTCTCTGGTCAGCCCTTTCTCCTTCAGGAGGCTCTCAATTCTCCCCCTAGTCGGTATGAATGGTATGTTCATGGCGATACCACACTCTTTTCTACTTCCCTGCTTATATCTATTTCCACGACTTTCAATCCGTGCCTGTAAATCCCCATTCCCGCCAATGCTCCGAATATGATTAATGCAGTCCCAGCAAGGTCTATTTGGGATACCGTGACCAGAAGCACATAGAACGTTCCGATCATTAAATATCTCTGCATCTCCTTGTCGAACAATCCCCTGCCTTTCCCTTCCGCCATTCTAATCACCTCCTTCTTATATCATCCAAGCTTTCCGCCTTCAGCAGCCTTTCCCCTTTCGGAGTCCTCATATAACGGACGCATCTCGGCTCGTCAATTTCCCTCTCTATCAACTTCAGCCTTTCCATCTCAAGGCAGATGTCCTGGACCCACCTTTTCGAGAATGGCTTCCCTTCCCCCTTGTTCGTGGACTTCGTTACTTGCTTCATGCTTTTTGTGGGTTCTATCTCTGCAAGGATTTCCTTGTATAAAATAAATACCCGCTCCTCCGTCAGTTTCAACTCTCTCACCTACTGGGGGCTTGGCAGATTAAATCGTGTGTTACTGTGTATGGAGAATATAGTCGGCGCTCAACCCGCCAAGCCCTTCCCAAGCCTATCTTCTCCGTACGACTACTGCCGGCTTCTTCTCCTCCTTCTGCTCCAGTTCGGGTTCTTCCTCCTCCGAGACTGGCATTAGGAAAGTGTAGTAAATCCTGACTCCGCTCGTCAGGACTTCCCCGCCTTCCTTCACGGTCAGGACTTCCTCCTTCCTTTCTACGGCAATCGCCTCCTCTGGTATCTTGACCTCGCCGTTCTCGTCCAGATACCTTCTCTCAGGTTTGTATATCATTTTCACGCTATCACCTTCTACCATAACCTTTTGAACTGGGATTTCCGCTATGGGAACTTCTCGCCTCCTTATTCCGAGCATCCGCTTCCAGTCCATCACTTCACATCCTTCTTCAACTCTTCCATCATGTCCTTCCTTGCCTTGACCTTCGCCTGCATCGTCACGTCCAACGGCATATAGACAACCACGAAGATTATTAGTCCAGTCGCGGTTATCACCAGTGCGGGCATGTCCGGTATTGCGGAGAACAGCCCGATAACCAGCATCGCACCAACCGCCAGCATCCCTACCTCAAAGAATAGGTAGTCGTCCTTAGCACCCTTCACGACAATCTTCTCCAGTTCTTCATACATTTCCTTTCTCACAACATCACCTCAACACCAACTTGAATTGAAAGAACATAACTTCTGCATCGTCACGTTTAGGGCATCAATCCTGTTCCTTAAAATCGTCTGGTTGGCTTCAATCTCGTCCTGCCTGCTGATTATGCTCCTGATCGAGCTGTTTAGGGCTGTCTGGTTTATGTCGAATGAGGTTGCCCAGTCCAGCATATCGTTATAGTCATCCTCAGTCTGGTTGCCTATCTGGTTCATCCTGTTCCGCACCGAGGTTATGTTATCAGACAAAGATGCAATTACTATATCCTGGCTCGTTATCTTCTGGTTTATCCCAGCCAGCGAGGAGGTTGCCCTGCTGGTATTCTCCTCCACCATGAGAAGCCTCCCCAAGAAGTCGGTGAGCTTTGACTCGAAGAATGTGAGGTTCGAGTTGTATTCGGTCATGTTGCCCCAGAGTTCCGAGAAGTTGCCGTTGAACTGCGTGAGGCCTGCCTTCGAGTCGTTGAGGGTGGTTATCCTGCTGTTTGTGGTGTCTATCCTGCCGTTTGCCGTGTCCATCCTTGTAGCCAAGTCCAAGTAGAACGCGAAGTAGAATATGATTAATGCGAGGGCTGCGGGTGCTATTAACGGGATGTAGTCCGAGATTGATTCCTTCCTTATTTGTTCGGGCATGGCTTCACCTTCGGAACTTTGACCTTTCTTAAACATCGGGGGCAAGAAGCGTAGTATTCCGACTTGCCCTTGTAATCCCACGAATACTTGCAGTTAGAACAAGTAAGTCTCATCTGATAGTAATTAGTTAGTAGTTATTAAATAACTTTCGTTCACTAAGGAGTTTGAAAGTTCCCCCATCGGTCTTGGCGAGAACGGGGGAACAGTATCAGGCTCGGCTTCATATCGACATCAGCCGATACATGACTATATCAAAGTGATTTTCCCGCCAGTCGCCTCCTGCACGATGGGAACGATGGCGATGACAAGCCCGAGAATCACCGCAGCAGTCCCGAAGCTGTTGGTATAGTCGTTCTTGTCGGTCACGTTCGTGAATGTCTCGTTCGTCGCTATCCCAGAAATAGAGGTCGTGTTCGAGGTTGCATTGTAATCGTAGGTGAAGTTCTGCTCGGCTGTCCTGCCCGAGATGGTGGTTTCCGTAACCCCATAGGTAAGCAGCATATAGCCCCACAGGAGAAGCATCGTGCCAGATGCGAAGTAGAGAGTCCTAGAGCGGAAATACATTGCCAGTGCTATGAATGCAAATACGAAAATGAAAAAGAAAGAGATTACCAAGACCTCCATGTTTTTCCCTCCGGTTGCCGCTTACCCTATAAGCAGGCTTCTCACAACGTACACGACTATGACAACCACGGTCAGCGTCTGGATGACTCCAGTCAATGCCCAGTTACCAGCGGTCATGTTCGACCATCCCGTCTCGGTTACTGTTGCGTTCCTCGCCATTATCGCCGAGTTGTTCGTCGGGAGAACTACTTGATAGAGGACAATCACGGCAATCATAACGGATATGATTATCCCGATTATGTTTTCCATGTCTATCTACCTCTACCCGAGCATTCCCCTAACTACGAACACTATCACGGATGTTATCAACAGGGTCGGAACCACTCCGCTTAGTGTGTAGTTGCTTGCTGTCAGATTCGCCGAGGTCGCACCTGCACCGTTCAAAGCTGTGTTCACGGTTGGCAGTACGACGTTGTAGAGTATGATCACACAGACCATTACTCCAATCAAAATTCCAACTATATTCTCCATACTTAATCACCTTGTTAGTGAAGTGAATTGAGGGTGTATTTATACCGTACCAAAAAATTCCATTAAATTGCTCTATAATGCCTAAACTTTCCCAATAGTTCCCTAATATTCCGTAAATAATATTAGCAATCGGGTAAAAATATGGATTGAGCGGAATGGCAGACCCTATTGACACGACCGGCATGGTTTCGGGAAGGCAGTATGTCGTCGGAGGCAGGACTGCGGAATTCCAGTACGGCAAATTGTGGTATGTCTCGCAGGGAGGCGGGAGGCTCACAACCGAAGTCGGGACTGGTGTTACTCCTGAGAAATACGGGCTGCCGCAGCAAGGCCCGACAATAAGTATGGGGAATCTTCCTGCACCAGGCTGGTCTGCAAGAAGCTATGTTGACCCGAGAACGAATGTTCCTGTCACTATCTATTCGGAAAAAACACCAGAGGAAGTAATCAGGGGAGGGACTATCGGGCAGACGGGATACGGCGCTTACTATTATACTTCAGGACCGATGAAAGGGATGGCGATTGGCGGTGCTGCTGCGGAAGTTGTACAGTCAGCGCAGAAGCAGACAGACCAGATGTGGGGGTTCGGGCCTGCATTCGCAAGACCAGCTTCTCCTGAAGGAACTGGCTGGACTGAGACACCACTTTACAGAGCGGTTGGTGGCGAGAAGGCAGCAACACAAGCTGCTCGAACTCAGAATTTATTTGGTGGTGGGATACAGACATTTCCTGCGGTCACTGATGTTTTGAAGGATACACTTATCCCGTTTGTTGGTGGAGGCATATCCCAACAGCAACCAGTAACAACATACTTCACTAGGTTTGACATAGGCACAAGGCAGGATTTGTTTGCACCGATAGATTTTACCGACAAGAGAACTAAGCTAACTTCCCAATTCTCCCTTGGTTCTCTAACATTAGCAAGTCTGAAGAGCAAGGAAGTAGTTGAAAAGGAAAGGGCATATTCGCAAACCCCAACGGGAGTTTTTAGTTATGCACTGGCAGGTCCGGGTGATGCACTAAAAGGATTAGGGTCCACAATCGGTTTGCCAATGGCACTGTTGATGGGACAGACAAGTCTGGAGAAAGTTGGTGCAGGCATATTTGCATCAGGAAGCGAAGCCCTCTTTAAAACAACCAGCTTCTCTTGGACATCAGGAGAGGCAAGCAGGATTTTTACAAGCAGCCTGACTTCATTCGCAGTTGGAAAGTACGTCATAGGTCCAGTAGTTGGTGAGGCATTAAAGCCCAGTATGGAAACCAGAACAACTCCGGGGCAGTTGGGAGTTCTAACGGGCAAAGAACCGTTAGGCCCTGGGTTTGAATATACCGGCAAGGTGTATGCCTCAGCAGAAAGCAAGACATTCCTGAACCTTCCGTTAGGGAAGGAAATCCAGCTCGGGGGAGGAGTTGCAGAATTGACAGGGGATTACAAAGCCTACTTCTCCGCAGAGGGTTATCCTGGCTACGTTTTCCCGAAAGAGAATGTACTCGGGGGGACTATCGGGAAAGTGACAACAGCAGGAAAGGAGATTTCATTTAAGGGAGTCGGGGGGATTTCAGCCTTAACATATTCGATAACTCCGACCATAACACCGACTGGGTTGCTTCCGTTTTCTTGGGAATATGGGACTCAAGCACCAACCCCGCAGCTGATAATGGTCTCGGAAAAGGGAATAGAAACGATATTACCTAAAGGAGAATTGAGAGCTGCAACATGGGGCGTTTCACAGGCAGGGGGGCAAACAACGGTTTCATTGGGGGGCATGAAGCATTTTGTAACAATGAAGGATATACTCGGTGGGGAGTATTCGGTTTTCAAAACAACCGCACTTTCAGAAACGTCAGGGGTTATAGGAAAGTCAGCCGGCGTGGTCGGGGTGTTGGACTTGACAGAAAGCAAGGCTCGGACTCTCCCTCTCACTGGACTAATCGAACCAACAGCAGGGGGAGGGCTCCTGTATAAAACTTTAGGGATTAACACCCTGCTCATCAGAACGGATATAGCAAACGTAGCGGTTGATGCGGGAATACTTTTGGGGAAGACAACCACCCCACTTTCAGAAGCAAGCGCAGTCAGCACGATAACAACCGCAATAGGATTCGGGGCAGTGGGATTAAGCAAACTGTCTCCAGTGGTAACCACAGCGCCAGCAGAAACAAAGCAGCTTTCCTTTTCCATGCCCTCTGGGATATTAGAGCAACCAGTAAGCCGTCAGGGAACTGCAACTCAGCTTATAGAAATACTAAAGAGTATTCCGAAGGAAACTCCGATTCGGTTCATGAGGGGAGGTGAAACTAGCAAACAGATATTTGACACCTCAACAATAACCGGGCAGTTCAGCAAACTCATACCCGCTGCTACTACTGCCACAATAGAACGGCAGCTGGGAATCTCAAAGGTTTTGCCATTAGAGGTAACTCTAACTTCAGATCTGAGCAAGGTATTCCAGGGGACATTGCCTGGGCAGGCGCAGATTGAGAGAACAACTTCAAAGGTAACTCCGAAGGAAACACCCACGATAACACCCACAGACATCTTCCCGCCTCCCGAGTTTCCTATATTCGGGGGGGGAGGTACAGCCAATGAAGTGCTGAGAGTTCCTAAGTCGAAAGTTCTTGGAGGGATGGGAAGATTCGGCAGGGGCGGTCCTCTGGCTTGGGCTGACATATATAGCGTCCAGAAGACGCAGATGCTTTTCGGCGGGAGAGCCAAGCATCCCCGCATGACAGGGGCAACGCTAAAGAGATGGACTAAAGCTGCAAGCATGGGATTCGGAAGGGGATTCCCAACTCAAGAGCTTGAGAACCTGCCGAGAGTGAAAGCAAAAAGAATAAGTGTACTTGGGAAGAGAAAAAGAAAAAAGAGGTTGATATAAGTGAAATCAAGATATGATGACTACTTAAAACCCGTGATTGCATTTCTATCTTTGCTACTTCTTGCAGTCATTGGAATCATCATCATACCTGGCACGGGTCTGTGGTGTAAGATATTTGGTACAACAGAACCTCCAGGAGAAATTCTGCTTCGCAAACTAAAAGGAGGAGATGAGGATGGGGATTAAGTGGGGCAAACCGAAAGCCGTAGGTGAAGAAACTGGAAAGCGAGCATTGTTAGAATATAATTTCAAAGAATATATGCAAAGACAAGGAGTTGACCCAGCATATTTTGATCCGCATGAGGTGGATGAGACTCTGACATACCACGAAAATTGGGAACATTTGAAAGGAACTTATGGAATCCAGAAGGATGTTGCATACGAACAGGAACGAGCGTATAGAGCACAAACGGAAGCAGCAACAAAGGAAGCACAAAAAGGATTGTCGATTTTCGGTGTTGTCACTGATACTTCTCAGATTGGAGGTGGTAGCATAAAAAAGAATGCTGGAGCGGTTGGGAGTAGTAAGCAAGGAATACTGCCACAGAAAGAACAAAGGCAAGAAAGGGGTGGTTTGTGGGGTAGGATGTCTGGTTTCACATCAAGAGTAGTAAGTGGAGGCGGAGGATTTTTAAGTAAGGTTTCTGTCCGAGGGGGTGGGATGATAGTCAGTGAGTTAGGACATTTGAAACACCCGAGAAAACCCGATGTCGCAAGATTCATCCCCAGACCAATCAGGGTGGGGAGGGAGGACGTATCAAGAAGCATCATTGGCATACCCGCAGGGCATTCGGGGTTGAGACCAGTGCAGGCATCCTTCAGGTCTCCGACAAGCATATTCGGGGACGGGAAGAAGAAGATGAGGTTGTTCTGATGAAGGGACAGATGAGTGTGCCTAACCTTTTGATGGTGATAGCCACGCTCGCAGTGTTTTTTGTGTTCCTGCCGGTAGAGTATCAAGTGCTGGCTGCTGGGAACTCAGGAGTCTCAACAACAGCACCGGACTACTACATCTCCAGCGCCATCCCGTTCATAATGACGATGTTCATGTTCATTTCGATAATCGTGTACGGATTGATTCAGAGGTGATGATGATGAAAAGAGGGCAATATGGGATTTACGGGATTGTGCTGGCGGTGGTCGGGCTTATCCTGTGGTCTGCACTTAATCCGACGATTCAGGGGCAGACTACCTACGGGATGAGCTACCTGAACTCTTCGAGTATGGAGTATATACTGACCCCGTTCATGCCGTCCCTGATTCCGATGGTGATAGTCGGATATATCATAATAACGTCCGTGATAAGGAGATGAAGATGAGAGCGAAGATACTGCTTGCATTCCTTCTCCTGATTTCGGCAGCCTCGGCTGTGACATTCACGCTGAACGACACCAACTCG